>NZ_NVQC01000019.1 GCF_003044035.1 Candidatus Methylomirabilis limnetica | reverse complement strand
AAACCCCTCCGCAATCCTTCGTAACCGGTAAATCCTGTTGCTGTTGCTTTTTCCCCACCTTCAGATATGATCCTTAATCAAACCGGGCAAATTATGTGCCGGACGGTATTGTGTCTGTCCCTATTTTAGGCATTGCTCATGCGTACTCGTACACGGGGGTCTCGATGACTTTCTCTGGAGTCTTCTTGCTCCTGATCAGAGCTTGGATATGTTCCACTGTCTCGGGGGCAAAGTGCTGCTCACCCGTTTCTCGGCAAACACGGGCCGGCACGTGTTCAACCAAGTAGAACTTGCCGCCGTATTCCAGCGTGTACGTGACTTGCGTTTCGATCATCGTTTCTTTCATCATATCACCTCGTCAATCTGTCTTCCGAATCCTGAAGTCGATCCAGATGTCCGGATCGGGCTCGTAAACCGTGACGATCTTGATCAGCGGCCGGGATGGGTAGCTGCATTGAATGTGCAGTGGCCGGCCACCACCTGTGAATCCCAGGACCAGGCAGCTTGGCCAATACTTGTCCTCGGGATAGTCCTCAATCACCTCGCTTCGATTCGATATCGCCTCTTCCAGCTCGGCGACGCTGATGTCCCGTATGATCGTCTGATCTACGGCGTGCTTCGAGAATTCGTAATGCCGTGCAGCGATCTTCACGCGGATGTCATCAAGTAGTGCCATGCTGTTAGGGTACTCCAATGGCTATCCGTGGTCAATCTGCTCATGCCCAACGTAGAATTCACCGGCGCTGCGCGGCATTATCGCGCAGCGTCCGTGTGGACTGCCGGGTTGGGCATTTGCGCGCTATCCATTTGAGGGGTTCTTCATCCAGTCAATGCAGAGGTCGTGACTCCAGTTGTCGATACTTATAACGACCCACGCATTTTCAAGTTTTCTTAGCAGTGCCTGCTGATCGCCGGTGTAGCCACCCATAGAGTTGCGAGCATTCACAGTAAAGCAAGCGCTTTTCTCATTGATTTGGGTAAATTTTCCGAACTTCGCAGAGCCTGGGTCTTTAAGCCTGCCGAGAACTGCTTTCTTTGCTTCAGCTTCAAATTCGCCTCCTCCACAAGCGGTGAGCAGTGAAACGATAACAACTAAGAGCGATATTTTCTTCACGGCTTTTTCCTCCTTTCAACAGCTTGACGAATTTAACTCTGCTACCGACTTACCGTCCGACGAGACAATATATCCCCGGATTGAGGTTGCAGAAACCTGTGCTTGAACTTGAGTTGATCTTGGCTGAGAGCCAGCCAGATGGATAAGGAGTGCGCCTCCAGAAACACCGGTGGTTCTTTGATAGATCACTCTAAGGGTTTCTATTCTTGACTCGATATGGTTTTCTTCCTTCGCATAAGGAAGAGAGGTGAAGACCATAACTCGATGGCGAGCGTTGGCTAACAACAGTTTTAGGTAATCTTCGACCACATTTTTCATAACACCATAGGCTGACGATGCGCCAACGCCACCAAGTTCAGACTCAACGCCGATCAAGACGCTGAAATCATCTGCCGAAATATTGAGCGTATTTATCTCAATGATCGCCTTTGGATCAAACGTCGTAACCATTACGTCAAGGAGAAATTCGCTCCCGTTGGCCTGGCTGCATAAGACTGAGTATTCGTCAGAGTACTTCTCGTTGAAATAGTCCTTAATCGATCGCGTAATTTCGTGAGTCGATGTTGGGTTCCATTCCAGAAGGTAATTGCGAAAATCTCGGAAAAGATCGTCGTAAGAAAATGCGGTGGTTGTCATGCTGGTGATGCCCAACGGCTCGCCGATGAGCCGCAGCCCGACCTGAGGAGCGCGACCGCCGCTCGGCGCTGCGCCGAGGATGCCACCGGAACGTGGCGCACCGCCAGCGCAAGGGACGTCGGCTCCATTGGCTTGTTAGGCGGCCGCCTCGGCGCCCTTGGATAGATTGCAGGGCGGACAGGCGGCCTGGCCGTTCTCCACGGTTGTGAGCCCGCCTTTGCTCCACGCAACGCGATGATCGCAATGCCAGTTATCCCAAGTAAGCGCGGCGCTATCGCACTTGATCTTGAGCTGGCAACGGGCTACGTCTCGGCGGAACACTGCAAGCTTCTGGACGTAAGTAAACCCGCGCTGATTGTCTTTGAGCCGGATCTGGGGATGCTGGCTGAGAAGACTGCGCAGCATGAACTCCATCCGCCAGCGAATCGAGTCCGAGGAGTCCGTGCTGTGACTGATCTTCTCCCGATAGGTGACCCACTCCGCGTCGGCTTCCTCTTCGGGCCTCGCCTCTTGCTCGCGGCGAACGGCTTCAAAACCGAGGAACCAGGCTTGGAAGATGGGCTTAAAGTCCTCGAGAACATACTGGCGGAGAAGTTCTGAAAGCACACAGTAGACGGAGACGAGGTTGAAGCGCTCAAGTTCGGGGGTCTTATCCGGGAAGATCTCCGATAGCAGCGAGAGAGTACGCTGAACCGCTTTTGCGACGGGGGCCTTGGGGTCGAAGTCCTTGTTCTCAACGTACATCTTGTTCAGATCGGTGTTCTTGACGTTGACGGGCCCGCCAGCCAGCTCAAGACGAACGATCTGGGCGGCAACGAGGTCATAGTTGAGACGGGCGTTCGCGAAGCCGACCCTCGAGAAGATGGGGTGGGAGACGAGCTCATGGACGAAGTTTCGCATGGCTCCGGGATAGGCATTCCTCTTCTCCTGCGCCTTGAGGGAGGTGCCGTTCTGGAGCCTCAGAAACATTTCCCGGACTTCGTCCTCGTCAGTGTCTTCAAGCACGACGACGTCCATGGGGTAGACATCGCACCTTATGCGAAGCTCATCTGGCAGCGTACTGTAAGTGCAACCCGCCACCGGAACTCCCTCGACAGGCTCGGCATCCTTAGGAAGCTTGACCTTGTCCTCGAAGAACTCCCAAATCGCACGAAGCCGCTGCTGCCCGTCGACGACGTCGTAGCGATCGGGATGGCTCGCGATCTTTCGCCAATAGAGCTTGGGGACGTCGTAGTCTCGGATAATCGTGTCGATCAGCAGCTGCTTCTGCGCCGAGCCCCAGACCGCCGGACGCTGGAAATCGGGGTTCGTGTTGATGCGGGCACGAATCCCGAAAGTGGTTTGAAGAAGCCACTGCTTCTTGTTCAGGTTCATTCGCCCTCCCCTCGTGTTGTCAGCGTCTCTTCTCTGGCTGCCTAACACCGAGAAACGAGACGGACTCATAATATTCAACGCTTTACGACACTTAGCCTTGAAGAACACGGCAAAACATGGCACTCTGAGACGCGAATCTGCAACCCCCGCGCAACCGCCGTATGGGGTGACCAAAGAGGAAGGCAAAAAAAGGTTACCTCTACCGGAAGCGATTTCGCCTGTCCAAGTGGCTCCCCACCGCGACCAAGTCTGGGCACTGGGACGAACATCTATCTTTATAACGCAGACGCTCTGCCGCCGCTTCAACTGTCAGCCCAAACGAGGCGGCGGGCGGCAGAAGCGAATGGTTAGCCGCCAGAGCTCCGAACGCGCAGGAGCAACTTGCTCTTAAGTCCCCTAAACGGAAGATGCGACTATTCGATTGCACTCAACTATGATGAAGGATGGGACAAGCTCGTATTTTCTGGGGTTGAGCTGCATCACATGTTCATTCTCAATGTGGAATGTCTCATTAATGAATTTCCGAAATACATCATTATTCCCCGGAGAACCTTCCTGCAAAACCCGAAAGATCTGAAGCTTTTCATAATTGTTTTCAGCCTCGTTGTAAGCTTTCGTCAAAGAGGATTTATCCGAGATTGCTTTTAATAACTGCGTGTAGTTAAACGAGGGCATTTTCTTCTTAATCTCTTCTGCTCCAGCGTCAATCTCGATAACTGTCATCGGGATTTCTTGTTCATTCTCCCGCTTAAACGGAGATGTGCGCTTATGAAATAGATTCGATAGTAATTCATAAGCAAGCCCTTTATTGTTTTGGCTCTTCGCGTAATCGAGTGGGTGAATTTAACATGAAATCCTCTGTAAGCCTTGTGGCATCTGGTAAAATCCGGTCTGCACCCCTTGCAGAAAACGGGAGGATTTCTCAATGGCTATTTCAACCA
>NZ_NVQC01000018.1 GCF_003044035.1 Candidatus Methylomirabilis limnetica | reverse complement strand
GACTGTCAGAGGGGCCAACGCAATTATCGCCCTACGTTGCTGTCAGATCAGTGGCCGGTGGGAGGAGTTTTGGGGAAATCGGGCAACGGGGTGAGAAGCTTACCCATAAATTTGTCTTACACCCAAATCGAGGAGCTTTTGGGGGAGGCAGTTCCCGGTCAGAGCGCCTGGATACCCTGACCTGACTGAAAGAGTCTACGAGGGCAGGCCTATCCTGTTATGCCGTCGGACGTGAGGTCGGGGGGAGGCGTTGCCGATGTCTCTCCGCGACAAGGTGGCCGTCAGTGCGAGGTATGTTCTGTGGGCACTGGAATGACTAGCATCTACGTGAGGGAGGCGAAGTTCTTCAATAGTTGCAAACCTAGCGCTTGGCTCTTTTCGGGGTGAAACTGGCAGGCAAAGAGGTTGTCTCGCCACAACACTGAGGTGAATCGGGGGCCGTACTCGGTCGTGGCGGCGATCACGCTTTCATCCTCTGGTTGCACATAGTAGGAGTGGACGAAGTAGAAGAACCCCCCGTCGGGAATGCCCTTGAAGATCGGGGCCTGCTGCTCGATTCTGATCCGGTTCCACCCCATGTGCGGGATTTTGAGAAATCCCCCCACCCCCCCTTTACGAAAGGGGGGCACGGGGAGATTATTGGTAAATCGGACGACTCGGCCCTTGATGACGTTGAGGCCCGCATGATGCCCGAACTCCTCGCTCTCACTGAACAGGAAGTGCAGTCCCAAGCAGATACCCAGGACCGGCTTACCCTCCTCAATCGCCCGAAGCAGCGGCTCGACAAATCCACCATCCCGAAGCTTACTGATCCCATCGGCAAACGCGCCCACCCCAGGGAGAACAATACCGGATGCGTCCCGAAGCGTCAGAGGATCCTCCACGATCCTGGCATCAGCCTCAACGCACTCGAACCCCTTCTGGACGCTTCGGAGGTTCGCGACGCCGGAATCGATGATGGCAATCACAGGCTTCCCTTGGTCGAGGGGACGTCGGCACTTCGCGCATCGAGAGCTGTCGCCTGGTCGAGGCTCTTGGCTAATGCCTTAAAAATCGCTTCGACGCAGTGGTGCAGGTTCTCACCGTGCAGGACCTCAACATGGAGGTTCACCTTCATATTCATGGCGAGAGCACGCATAAACTCTTTCACGAGGCTGACATCGAAACTCCCGATTTCTCCATGCAGTTGCGGTGCCTGATAGACCAGATAGGGGCGGCCGCTGATGTCAACTACCACGCGGGCCAGCGCCTCGTCCAGCGGGACAAGCGCTGAGGCAAACCGCCGGATGCCCCGCTTGTCCCCCACGGCCTGGGCAAACGCTTCGCCGAGCGCGATCCCGACATCCTCCACAGTATGATGCAGGTCGACCTGAAGATCGCCCCGCGCTTCAATGCTGAGGTCGAAGAGGCCGTGCGTCGCCAGTTGGGCCAGCATGTGATCGAGGAAGGGGATCTGGGTCTGAATCGTGTGTCGGCCCACCCCATCCAGGTTGAGCTCCACCGCTACATCGGTCTCCGCGGTCTTCCTGCACACCTTAGCTGTCCTGCCCATCACCCGACCTCCATCTGCTCCATTGCACTGTGTCCTTCGCCCTTCGCACCCCGCACCTCAAATCCCCCCGTGCCCCCCTTTCGTAAAGGGGGGGGTGAAGGAATTTTTACACCACGCACATTATCTCAGCGCCTTCGTCAATGCATCCAAAAACCGATCGTTCTCCGCGTCCGTGCCCACAGTAACGCGCAGACAATTTTGCAGACCTGGCACTGACCCTAAGTTTCGCACCAGGACGCCCTGCCCCAACACCGCTTCGAATACATCGTTCCCAGGAAGTGTCGTCCGGAAGAGAATGAAGTTTGCCGCTGACGGGAAGGGCTCAACGCCGGGGAGCGCGACCAAGCGATCCATCACCCTCGTCCGCTCCCGGACCACCTCACGAACACTCGCATCGATCCACTCTTGGTGGTTGAGCAACACGGCGGCGGCCACCTGAGAGAAGGCGTTGAGGTTAAACGGAAGGCGGACCTTCTCCAGCTCGGCTGTGAGTGCAGGATGGGCAACGAGGTAGCCAATGCGCAGACCGGCCAGCCCGATTTTGGAAAGGGAGCTGAGGATCACCAGCCGTTCCTGATCGACCAAATGCGGCAACATAGTCCGCCCAGCGTACGGTCCATAAGCTTCGTCCACAACTACCAATCCGGGAGCAACGGCCAAAATCTTGCACATCTCCGCCTCAGAGAGGACGCCGCCGGTTGGATTGTTTGGCGTAGCCAGAAAGATGACCTTGGGGTTACGTCGCTCGATAGTCTCGATCAGTCTTGGCATGTCAAGCTCAAAGCGAGATCCGAGGGGTACTCCTTCAAAGCGCAGTCCCTGAGCCCTCGCGATCAGCTCATACATCGAAAAGGTTGGAACTGGAGCGAGAATCGTGGTCCCAGGTCCTGACGTCGCCAGTAATAACAGTTGAATCAGCTCATCAGACCCATTGCCCAGGACAAGTGCCCCCGGCGCCACCTGGAGCTGTACAGCCAGAACTGATCGGAGCCGATCCTCCTTCGGATCGGGGTAGCGGTGTACTGCCACCTGATCCAAGGCGTACCGGAGCTCCTGGCGAAGCTCCTCCGGAAGCGGGAACGGGCTTTCGTTGGCATCGAGCTTGACAAGATCGGGTCGTCGTTCCTCAGCTCGATACGCCGTGAGGCTCAAGACCTCGGGTTTGACCAGATCGAGAAGACGTAGCGTCTTCATGCGAGCCTCCTGATAGAGGCTGCCCTGGCATGGGCCTCAAGCCCCTCTAAGCGGGCTAGCTCGACCAATGTTGGCTCCAGCGCCTCCAGTTTCTGCTGGCTAAAGGCGATCAGTGATGTTCTGTGCTGAAAATCGTCTACGGAAAGGGGGGAGGCGAAGCGTGCCGTCCCTCCGGTCGGCAGAACATGATTCGGCCCGGCCAAGTAATCGCCCACCACCTCCGGACTTGCGCCCCCCATGAAGATGGCGCCAGCGTGCCTGATCTGTGGCAATAGTCCCCAGGGATCCTTCACCTGCAGCTCCAGGTGTTCCGGCGAGACCTCGTTGGAGAGGGTGGCGGCCTCGTGAAGCCCCTTCACTACGACTACTGCACCGAACTGTTCTAGGGAGGTCTCAGCAATCTGCCGCCTTGGCAGCAGTGCGACCTGCCGTTTCACCTCGTCCACCACCTCTTCGGCAAGCCGCTGGGAAGGTGTGAGCAGCATGGCGCTGGAGAGTGGATCGTGCTCAGCCTGGGAGAGGATGTCGGCGGCAACCCACGCGGCCCTGGCCTCCTCGTCGGCAATGATCAACAACTCCGTCGGGCCAGCGATCATATCGATCCCTACCTGCCCGAAGACGAGACGCTTGGCGGTCGCAACATAGACATTGCCTGGGCCGACGATCTTATCGACCTTCGGGATCGACGCGGTCCCGTAAGCCATGGCCGCTATCGCCTGGGCACCACCTACCTTATAGATCGCATGAACCCCGCAGAGATCAGCGGCGACCAACACCGCTCCAGCCACTTTGCCGTCCCGACTCGGCGGCGTGCACATCACGACCTCCGCCACGCCGGCAATCGCAGCCGGGATCGCATTCATGAGTACCGTGGACGGGTAGGCCGCCGTGCCCCCAGGGGCATAGATCCCTACCCGCTCAAGCGGACGAGCGAGCATCCCGACGATCGCCCCGTCTTCCTCCGAGAACCAGGAGGAGCGGAGTTGTCGCAGATGGAAGGCCCTGATCCGCGACGCCGCCGTCTTGAGGGCTTCAAGAGAGGCGGGTGCCAGGGCCGCGTATGCCTCATCGATCTCCCCTGGCCCTACCTGTACTGAGGTAGCATCGAGGCGGACCCCATCGAACCGCTGCGTCAGATCGAACAGGGCGGCATCGCCGCCTGTCCGTATCTCTTCCAGGATGTCGCGAACGGCCTGCTCGACCTCGACGGGCATGGTGCCCTGTCGGGACCTGAGCTGCGAGAAGAACAGCGTACACTCGCGCGATCCAGCATGGAGCAGTCTCATGCACGCGCCCCTGCCGTATGCGCTTCGACCTGCGCTCGCATCTTCTCGACTAGATCCTGGACCCTGCGGTACTTCGTCTTGAGGCTCGCGCGATTGACAATGAGCCGCGCCGTGGACTTGACGATCTCCTCAACCTCCACCAACCCGTTCTCCTTCAAGGTCTGCCCGGTTTCTACGAGATCAATGATCCGCTCGGCCAGCCCTACAAGGGGCGCAAGTTCAAGAGAACCGGTCAGCTTGATGATCTCCGCCTGGATCCCTTTACGACTGAAGTACGCTTCCGCAAGGTTTGGATATTTGGTGGCCACCCTCAGGTTCGACCAGGAATGAGGATCATCCTGCTTATGGAGTTCAGCCGGCTCGGCCACGACAAGTCGACATGCACCGAACCTGAGATCCAGCGGCTCATAGACATCCCGGCGCTGCTCGAGAAGCTGGTCTTTCCCCGCGATACCCATGTCGGCGGCCCCGCGCTCCACATAGGTCGGGATGTCGGCAGGCCGGAGTATGAGGAATCGGAGTTGCCGATCGCGATCCTCGTAGATCAAGCGCCGTGAGTCAGAAAAGACCTTCACGCACGGAAAACCGATCCCCTCAAAGAGTTCAAGGATAGGGGTCAGCAACCGACCCTTCGGCAGCGCGATCGCGATCACGTCGTTATTTGTGGGTTCCATGTTCCATGTTTCGCGTTTCGGGTTTCGGGTTTCTGGTCCCAACTCGAAACTCGGGACTCAAAACCCGAAACTCTCCTTTATTCTGCGACTCGCTCGATGCTGGCGCCGAGGCCGAGGAGCTTCTGCTCAATCGACTCGTATCCCCGGTCCAGATGGTAGACACGCGAGATAGTCGTAATCCCCTGAGCGGCCAGTCCCGCCAGAACCAGCGATGCGCTCGCCCGCAGGTCGGTGGCCATCACTGGCGCGCCCGACAGCGTGGGAACTCCGTGGACGAACGCGGTAGTACCAACCACCTTGATGTCCGCACCCATCCTCAGCAGCTCATTCACGTGCATAAATCGGTTTTCAAAAACTGTTTCGGTGATGACGCTGCTCCCCTGGGCAATAGACATGAGAGCCGTCATTTGCGCTTGCATATCGGTGGCGAACCCGGGATAGGGGTGGGTCCTGATATTGACTCCTCTCACGTGCCCATCTCCCACGACCCGAATACTACAGTCCGTCTCCTCCACGCGCACGCCTGTCTCCCGCAGTTTCTCCGTGACTGCTTCCAGGTGATACGGCAGGCAGCGATTGATGGTCACATCACCACCGGTAATCGCAGCCGCAACCATAAAGGTCCCGGTCTCGACCCTGTCCGGGATCACCTCGTGCTCTGCCCCGTGCAGATGTGAGGTACCCTCGATGCTGATCGTCGGAGTACCAGCGCCTTCGATTCTCGCCCCCATGCGATTCAGCAGGGCGGCCAGGTCAGTGACCTCGGGCTCGCACGCGGCGTTTTCCAATACCGTAACCCCATCCGCCAGGGTGGCGGCCATCATCAGATTCTCGGTGCCGGTAACGGTCTGGCCATCAAATGTGATCCTGGCACCCTTCAAGCGTGGCGCCTTGGCCTCTACGTACCCGGCATCCAAGCTGACCGTTGCACCCATCTTCTCAAGGGCTGCGAGATGCAGATTGATCGGCCTCGTCCCTATCGCGCACCCTCCTGGCAAAGAGACCCGTGCCCGGCCGAAACGGGCCAGCAGCGGGCCAAGCACCAGCACCGATGCCCGCATCGTCTTGACCAGTTGGTAGGGAGCCTCAAACCGATCGATGCGATCAGCACGAAGGGATATGGGCTCTCGATCACGTCCTTCGACGCTCACGCCTAAATGGTTGAGCAGACCGATAATCGTCCTCACGTCGCCCAGTTGCGGAATACGATGAAGCCGGATCGACTCCTCTGTGAGTAAAGACGCCACCATTGCCGGCAGGGCCGCGTTCTTGGCGCCACTAACCTCTACCTGTCCTCTGAGGGGCGCCCCACCTCTGATAATCAGTTTATCCAAGCGCCCTCCCTCGCCGTGGCGCAAAGACGACTCGGTCACGACCCGCTACGTCCTGCCTCACCCCGGCTGGTCCGAAGCCTTCTGTCTTCCGGATCAGTTCCATCACGGCTGGTGCCTGACCGTCGCCGACCTCGAGGAATAGCCAGCCTCCTTCGCGAAGATAGGCGGGAGCCTCTTCGATGATTCGCCGATGATAGCGGAGACCGTCAGGACCGCCATCTAAGGCCTCAAGAGGCTCGTAGGCGACGATCTCAGGAGACAGGGAGCCGCATGCTCCGGAAGGGATGTACGGAGGATTTGAAACGATCAGGTCGCACCCTCCTCCAGCGTCAATCGTCCGAAGCGGATCAAGCAGATCGCCCTGTACGCAGTGAACCCTGCTCGTCAACCCCAGCGCCTCTATGTTCCGCCTGGCAATCCTGCAAGCGCCAGGCGAACGATCGATGGCGTAAACAAGCGCGTGGGGCATCTCGACAGCAAGCGCCAAGGCAATCGCGCCGCTACCGGTGCCAAGGTCCACGATAACAAGTTTCGAGTTGCGGGTTTCGGGTTTCGGGTTTACAGAACCAGCAGTCAACCTCGAACTATCACGAGCAAACTCGAAACTCGAAACTCGAAACTCGAAACCGATCTTCTCGAGGACGGCCTCGACAAGCGTTTCGGTTTCCGGCCTCGGGATCAGGACGTCGTAACCCACCGTAAGGGGAAGAGACCAAAACTCTTTCACTCCGAGGATATAGGCAATTGGCTCTCTGGCCTCGCGCCGTGATACCATCGATTCAAGGAGGCAAGATTTGTCCGAGGGGATCGATTGCTCCGGGTCCAGTATGAACCGCCACCGTGGGATTCCTGATGCGGCCTCAATGAGGCACGCCGCGTCGAGCAACGCGCTTTCCACGCCACTATCCACCAACCGTTCCACCACGCGGCGATATGTGAAGACGTGCGGGGTGGGCTGCTTCCGCACCTCGGACCCCGCGCTTCGCACTTCTTCTGCAAGCGTACCCGCCATCCTCACACCAAGGCTTTCAATCGCTCGGCTTGATTATTGGTCACCAGTGTATCAATCAGTTCCTCCATCTCCCCTTCCAGGATCCGCTGGAGGCTGTAAAGCGTGATCCCAATCCGGTGGTCAGTGAGGCGACCTTGTGGGAAGTTGTAGGTGCGGATCCGCTCACTTCGGTCCCCTGTCCCCACTTGCAGACGGCGCGTTTGCGAAATCTCTGCCGCCTGCTCCGCCGTGGCTGCATCAAGCAGGCGAGCTCGCAGCACCTTCATCGCCTTGGCCCGGTTCTTGTGTTGCGACTTCTCATCCTGGCAGGTGACCACCAACCCGGTCGGCAGGTGGGTGATCCGCACGGCCGAATCGGTGGTGTTTACAGACTGTCCTCCCGGACCCGTGGACCGAAAGACATCGATCCGAAGATCCTTGGGATCGATCTGGACCTCTACATCTTCCGCCTCAGCGAGGACTGCCACCGTCACCGTAGAGGTATGAATCCGCCCGCTCGATTCCGTGACCGGCACCCGCTGCACCCGATGGACACCGCTCTCGAATTTAAGGCGGCTGTACGCCCCGCGCCCTTCAACGCCGAGAATCGCTTCCTTCACTCCACCGACACCGGTCTGACTCGCCGACAGGACCTCCACCCGCCAGCCATGCAGTTCGGCGTATCGGGTGTACATCCTGACCAGTTCCGCAGCGAATAGTGCGGCCTCTCCGCCGCCAGCCCCTGCTCGCACCTCCAGAATGATGTTTTTCTCGTCGGCCGGATCTCGCGGAAGCAACAGAAGTTTCAACTCCTCTTCAAGCTTCTCCAGCTTGATGGCCAGCTCCTTCAGTTCCGCTTCCGCCAGCTCGCGCACGTCGTCATCGACCCCATCATGCAGCAGCGTCTTCGTCTCTTCCTGGCTCCGCAGAAGCTTACGATGCCGCTGGAACGCGTCTACCACCGGTTCCAGCTCCGCATGCGCCTTGGCCAGCCGTTGGAAACGGGGCCGATCGCTAATGACAGCCAGATCACTCATCTCCAGTCCGATCTCAGAAGATCGCTGCTCGATGGTCTTCAGGCGCTCAAGCAACTGCAGCATCGACGTCACTCCTACCACACGAGCGGCCCCCTGTTAGGAGGCTACTTCTCCAGGCACTGCGGCGAGGGGTTCAGCCTGGGCAGCTACTGGGGCAGATGTGTCCGCCGTCGGCTTCTTCTGGTACTTCCTCCGGAACCGATCGACTCGCCCTTCGGTGTCGATCAGCTTCTGGCGCCCGGTAAAGAGCGGGTGGCACTTGGAGCAGATCTCTACCCGGAGAGTGAGTACGGTGGACCGGGTGTTGATCACTTCGCCACACGCGCACGTGATAGTGGTCAGTTGATAGTCAGGGTGAATGCTTGCCTTCATGATTGTCCCTCCCGAGATATTCTGGATTTTTCAGTTACTTAGCCGCGGTTGATTATACCCCCAAGACTGGGGGCCTCTCAACAAAAAATACAGCCCGTCGGAGGACGGGCTGTTGGGACGCATCTACTGCGAGAAAATCACCTACGAATTCATTGCCCTCATGAAATCTTCGTTCGATTTGGCTTGCCTCAACTTCTCAAGCAGGAGTTCCATCGCCTCCACCACGCCCATAGTCTGGAGGACCTTGCGGAGAATCCACATCCGGTTAAGCTCTTCCTGTGTGAGCAGGAGCTCCTCCTTACGTGTGCCTGACCTGAAGATGTCGATGGCAGGAAAGACCCGCTTGTCCACCAACCTTCGGTCCAGGACAAGCTCGCAGTTGCCGGTCCCTTTGAACTCCTCGAAGATGACGTCGTCCATCCGGCTACCGGTATCGATAAGGGCTGTGGCTATGATCGTCAGGCTGCCGCCCTCTTCGATATTCCGCGCCGCCCCGAAGAACCGTTTAGGGCGCTGCAACGCGTTGCTGTCCACGCCGCCAGAGAGGATCTTGCCGCTCGGCGGGACAATGGTGTTGTAGGCCCTTCCCAGTCGAGTGATAGAATCCAGCAAGATCACCACGTCCCGCTTGTGTTCCACCAACCGTTTGGCCTTCTCGATCACCATCTCGGCCACCTGAACGTGACGCGTTGGCGGTTCGTCGAAGGTGGAACTCACCACCTCAGCTTTGACAGAGCGCTGGAAGTCCGTTACCTCCTCCGGCCGTTCGTCGATCAGGAGAACGATCAGGACCACCTCAGGGTGATTCTTGGTGATGCTGTTGGCGATCTTTTGCAGGAGAATGGTCTTGCCCGTCCTCGGTGGGGCGACGATCAGCGCACGCTGCCCCTTGCCGATCGGCGTGAGAAGATCCATCACCCGCATGTTCATCTCGTCCTGTGTGGTCTCCAGTCGGATCCGTTGATTCGGGAAAAGGGGAGTCAGGTTATCGAAGAGGATCTTATCCTTAACCAGCTCCGGGTTTTCGAAGTTCACCGCCTCGACCTTGAGGAGGGCGAAGTAACGCTCCCCTTCCTTGGGGGGTCTCACCTGTCCCGAGACAGTATCGCCAGTCCTAAGGTCAAAGCGCCGAATCTGCGACGGCGATACGTAAATGTCATCCGGCCCCGGAAGGTAATTGTAGTCCGGCGCCCGAAGGAAGCCAAACCCATCTGACAGAACCTCGAGTACGCCCTCCGCGAAGATCAGCCCACTCTTCTCGGTTTGTGCCTCCAGGATCTTAAAGATGAGCTCTTGCTTGCGGAGGCCGCTGGCACCCACCACGTTCAGGGTCCTGGCAATGCCGCTCAGCTCAGAGATGGTCTTCTCTTTCAACTCTACGATGTTCATCGAACCACCCCTGGGAAGCGCCGCAACGCTCTCCTTCACTTCTGACATACTGGACCGCCTGGTCGATTCAGACACTGATGAAGCCATCTACGCGAACTCCTCTTCCTTAAGTAAGCCTGTTAACGATGAATCTACTTCGCGATCTCAACCAAATAACCCGCCTCTCCGTGTGACCGATCTGAGGTATGATGCGCGTGAAGTAACTACTCAGGTAGATAGGCTAAAGGCTGAAGGCTTTTAGGGGTAAGTCATGCGTGATTATACAAAACTCCGAAAAGATCTTGAATGGCTCGACTCGTGCTTTGCGAGATAATTTAGAACCTTCGGTCTTCAGTCTAAACACCTGAGTAGTTACCGCGTGAATAGGAGAAGCCGATCATCAGGAATAAGGCCCCTGCCGGATGCGTGGGAGATAGCGGTCTGAATAGGAAAGTGAGATGAGTTTGATCTCAGGCAGCGTCGGTCCCCCTCAACCTCAATGATGCGCAGTTCAGGGCCGACCGACAAACGACATTCTGAAGAAGTCACACCCTCAGCGAGAATTACAACTTGAATTTAGTGGAGCCTCTACCCTTTGTCAAGCCTTTTTTCGAAGCCCTCAGTAGCAGATCAGACTCAGCGTGGATTGCACCGTGCTTGACGCGACAACACTCATCGCGGGCTACCGAAGCCACAGGCAGGCGCCTACATCGAAGTCCGGGCGCACAATTGTTCCCACACCGCCTTCACTTGGCGCTCCGTCTCTTCAATCAGTCCTTCGTTCTCGATGACGTAGCGGGCGTGGGGACGTTTCTCTTCTTGCGGCATCTGCGCTCTGATGCGCAGCATCGCATCGTCTCGGCTGAGGCCCCTGGCCCCTTCCAAGCGGTCGAGCTGGACAGCTTCGCTAGCCTCAACCAGGATCACCGCGTCACAGCGAGTGTGCCAACCGCTCTCAATCAACAGCGCGGCATCGAGAAGACACGCGGCCGCCCCAGAGATCCCAGCCTGCCGGATACGTCGTTCACACTCCAGGATAATGGACGGATGGAGGATCGCCTCCAATCGTCTGCGGGCCTTGGGATCGGCGAATACCATAGCGCCCAGCCTCCGGCGGTCAATTCGACCATCCGCTCCGACTACCTCGCGACCGAACGCCGAGGCGACCGCCTCGAAGAGGGGCTGATCTGGCTCCACTAACTCGTGAGCGACCTGATCCGCGTCGATGACCGTAGCGCCTAGGCGCATAAACATCGCAGCAACCGTGCTCTTGCCCGAACAGATGCCCCCGGTCAGACCTATTACCACCATTCGTCGGGTGTCCTCCTGCGAGCACCCCCCCCACCTGTATCCTCCCCCTCCGAGGGGGGAGGAGTCCGCGTGAGGTGCCCCTTCACCCCATGAGAGCCTGCCCCGGACTCGATCCGGGGGGAAAGGTAAGGATGGGGGGTGGAGCTGCCTTTTCGTACGCCGTGGTGCGGCTGGGGCTGCATGGGGTGTTGCTCGCTAGGCATGGGCCTCAGCCCAGTTTGTCCCAACCCCGAGGTCTACCTTCAGGGGAACGCGGAGCGTGGCTGCCCGCTCCATCTCTTCGGTGGCCACCCGCTTGGCGACGTCCAACTCAGCGTCGGGCACCTCGAACAACAGCTCATCGTGGATCTGAAGAATCATCCTGGTCCCCAACCTTTCCAACCTCAGGCGTCGGAAGATGGCGATCATCGCGACCTTGATCAGGTCTGCGGCAGATCCCTGAATCGGCGTGTTCACTGCTAACCGCTCCCCAAGTTGTCGAACCACATGGTCGGAGCTCTTGAGTTCCGGGATAGCCCGGCGGCGTCCCCAGAGCGTACTCACGAAGCCGATCTCCCTGGCTTCATGGACCGTCCGGTCGATAAATGCCTTGACACCGCGATATGTCTGGAAATAGCGCTCGATGTACAGAGCGGCTTCCTCCTGTGGTATATCGAGTTCCGAGGCCAGGCCAAAGGGACTCATCCCGTAGATGATGCCAAAGTTGATCACCTTTGCCCGTCGTCGCATCTCCGCCGACTGCACCCCGAATATCTCGGCTGCAGTGCTGCGGTGCACATCAGCCCCTGCCGTGAAGGCAGCGATTAAAGCCTGGTCCTGTGAAAGGTGCGCCAGGATCCGCAGCTCGATCTGGGAATAGTCGGCCGACAAGAGCCACTGACCCTTCGAGGCGATGAAAGTCTGTCGGATTCGCCGCCCAACCTCGCTGCGGATGGGGATATTCTGGAGGTTGGGCTCGCTGGAGCTCAGGCGTCCTGTGGCGGTCACCGTCTGATTGAACGATGTATGAATTCGACCGCTCACGCGATCAGCAAGCCTGAGCAGCACATCAACATAGGTCGATTTGAGTTTCGCGAGACTCCGGTAATTCAGGACCTCGGCAGGTAGCTCGTGAGTCATGGCCAACCGCTGAAGTACCTCCACATTGGTAGAATAGCCGGTCTTGGTCCGCTTGAGCGGCTTAAGCTTTAGTCGCTGAAATAACACATCCGCCAACTGCTTAGGTGAATTGATGTTGAATCGCTCGCCCGCCAGGGCGAAGATCCGCGACTCGACCTGGCCGAGCTGGATCTCCAGCTCCTTGCCCAGCTCGCCGAGTTGGTCGGTATCAACCCTGCACCCGACTTCCTCCATCGAGGCTAAGACCTCGATCAACGGCATCTCGATCGTTTTAAACAGCGGCAGCAGCCCTGACTGCTCAAGTTTCGGAAGCAACACATTTTTGAGTTGCCACGCAAGGTGAGCCTCCTCGGCCGCCCGCCTCACTGCCTCCTCCCGCCTGTCCTCCCCCTCCGTGCCTTTGGAAACCGACGCAGGACCCACTACCCCCAACTGCTCCAGCACCACAGCAGCAAGGGAGTGATCCGATCTGGTGGGGTTCAGGAGATAGGAAGCCACCATCGTGTCGAAGGAGATCCCTCCCAGGACGATGCCCTCCTTCGCAAGGGCAGCCATGGTCCGCTTGAGGTCGTGGCCGATCTTTGCTGGTTCCTCGCCCGCCAGGACAGGTCGCAGGCACTCAAGAGAAGACCCAGGAGTTGGGCATGGAAGGAGGCAGAGGACAACATCAGACTCTTTGCAGAAGGTAAGCCCATAGAGTTCCCCATCAGCCGTCCCGCCGCCACTGAATGCGACGGCAATGGCCACGCTGTCGGAGGCCAGGAGTTCCCTGGCGGCATCGTCGATCCCCTCCTCGCGATCAATAACGACCATGCGGAGACAGCTACGCGAAGTCACAGGGGTAAACGCCCGCTGAAGCTCTGTGAACTCCAGCTCCCGAAAGAGGGCCTGTAGAGCAAGGTGGTCAGGCGCCTGCAGCGCCACCTGCCCCAGGTCCAGCTTCACATGGAGATCTGTCATGATGCTGGCCAGATCCCGGCTGAGACGGGCCTGCTCGACCTGACACCTCAGAATCTCCCGGACCTTTGCGGACTTGATCTCATGTAAGCGAGTAATAGTCTCTTCGATGCTCCCGAATTGCTGGATGAGGCTCCTGGCGGTCTTCTCCCCGATCCCGTGTACGCCAGGGATGTTGTCGATCGGATCGCCCATCAGTCCCATCACCTCCACCACCTGACCGGGGGGCACACCGAAGCGCTCCAGGACCTCCGCTTCGCCGTAGACCTTCTCCTTCATCCAATCATAGACCCGAATTGCGGGTCCAACGAGTTGGAGCATATCCTTATCACTCGTCGCAATAGTCACGTGAAAATCCTGTGCCGCGGCCTGTTTCGCCAACGAGCCGATCAGATCGTCAGCCTCTTGCCCCTGTTGCATCAGGAGCGGGATTCGCATCGCCTCCACCACCCGATGGACATAGGGAAGCTGACGGCTCAGATCGTCTGGCATCTGCGCGCGATTGGCCTTGTAGTCAGCGAATCGCGCATGTCGTTCGGTCGGTCCCCCAGAATCGAAGACTACGACCATGGCCTCTGGACGCTCGTCCCGGATAATCTTCAGAAGCATCTTGGTGAAACCGTATACGGCGCCGGTCGGAACCCCCTCGCCATTAGTGAGGGGTGGAAGCGCGTGGTAGGCCCGAAACAGGTAGGAACTCCCGTCGATAAGATGCAGCAATCTACCTGCCATGGATTAGCGTCCTTTAGACAGATCGAGCCGTTTAGTTGGATTACCTGGGGGTTCATTCCCCGCGGCTTGCCGCGAGTTCGTCATACCGGCGGAAGCCGGTATCCAGAGGGCCCGACTGGATTCCGTGTCAAGCACGGAATGACGGGCTAGGACAGAAGACAATACCCCGCAGCTTGCTGCGGGGCAGTTCATTTACCTGGCAGGTGTATAGCGGGGCGAGGGCAAGGGCCAGTTTTGAGAACGATCACTGGGATGTGAAATCGGAGCGTGGCAGGCCACGGCAAGGATCAGCCAAAAAGGCTTTTGACCTTCTCAAAGAAGCTCGTAACCAGATGGCCCTCTTCTCCGCCCTCCAGCTCAGCGTAGGCCTCTAGTAACTCGCGCTGCTGCGTAGTAAGCTTCCTTGGTACCTCGACGACGATCCTGACCGCAAGGTCTCCCAAGCTATTACCGCGCACGCCTGCCACGCCCTTCCCACGAATGCGGAACTCAGCGCCGGACTGGGTCCCGGGTGGAATCTTGAGCTTCGTCTTTCCGAAAAAGCTCGGAATCTCTAACTCGGCCCCCAAGGCTGCCTGAACAAACCTGACGGGGACCTCACAGTAGAGGTCGTCGCCGTTCCGTGAGAAGAGCGGGTGCTCCTTCACGGTAATGACGACATACAGATCGCCTCGATCCCCCCACTGAGGACCTTCCTCGCCCTCACCTTGAAGTTTCAAGCGCATCCCCGTATCCACACCCGCAGGAATCTTCACTGTAAGGGACCGATTGGACCGTGACCGCCCCGTGCCTCTACAGTCCCGGCATCGATGTTCGATGACACGCCCCTCGCCTCGGCAAGCCGAGCAGGTCTGGCTGATCGTTAGAAAGCCTTGCGAGTACCGGACCTGGCCGCTGCCGCGACAGGAACGACAAGCGGTTGGGGATGTTCCGGGCTTCGCGCCATTCCCCTTGCAGACGCCGCAGGGCTCCAAGCGGGGGATGGTGATCTCTTTCGCCGTCCCGATGACCGCTTCCTCAAGACTGATCTCAAGGTTGTAACGAAGATCGGCGCCTCGGGAGGCAGCCCGTCGAGTAGACCCTCCAAAGAACCCATCGAAAAGATCCTCGAACACAGACCCAACCCTGGCATCGCCAAAACCCCCTAAGCCAGCCCCTTCGCCGGCAGCTCCGAACCGGTCATAGGCCGCTCGTTTCTCAGGGTTATTCAGAATCTCATAGGCTTCCGCGGCCTCTTTGAACTGCTCCTCCGATGCCTTATCTCCAGAGTTCTTATCAGGGTGATACTTATGGGCCAGCCGACGATAGGCTCGTTTAATCTCATCGGAAGGGGCTTCCCGATCCACCCCCAGCACCTGGTAGTAGTCACGCTTGCTCATGGCTCATATATGCCGGATTCCGGGCTCCGGGTTTCGGGTTCATCCTCATCGACACTCGAAACTCGGAACTCGGAACTCGGAACTGCTCCCTTCGATACCTTTACCATCGCCGGCCGCAGCAAACGTCCTTCCAGGAGGTACCCCTTTCGGACCTCTTCGACCACGATGTTGTCCAGTCCATCAGTCGACTCTACCTGAATCACAGCCTGATGGAAGTTCGGATCGAACTCATGCCCCAACGCCTCGATGGCCTTCACCGCTACCTTCTCCAATGTTGCCTGAAAAAGCCGCCGAATGACATCGAGGCCTTCGGCAACGCCTTGAGCGTCTGCTCCAGACCTGGTCGTGGCAGCAGCATGCTCCAGACTGTCCCCCACAGGCAGCAGCTCTAAAAGTAGTCCTTCGTTCGCGAACCTCACGAACTCGCCCCGCTCGCGGGCCGCTCGCTTCTTGTAGTTCTCAAACTCCGCCTGCAGGCGAAGGAGGCGGTCGTTGAGCGACTCTACCTCAGCAATCTTTTCCTTGAGAACGGCCTGTAGCTTGTCGATCGTCAACTCTAGCTCGGTCGTGGGGGCGACAGGGCTCTCCTGGACGTTATCGCTTGTCGGCGCTTTGGCTTCTTCGTTTTCTTGATCCATTATCTGATCGGTTCCCTTTCGTTCATCGGTGGTAACTACTCAGGTAGATAGACTGAAGGCTGAAGGCTTTTAGGAGTAAGCCATGCGTGATCATACAAAACTCCGAAAAGGTCTTGAATGACTCGATTCGTGCCTTGCGAGATAATTTAGAACCTTCAGTCTTCAGTCTAAACACCTTGTAGTTACCATCGGTAAATTCGGCAGATCGGTCCGTCAGGCTACACAGCGCCCCATCACTCTTGAGAACAGGCTACACATCGGCCTCTGTCAGGAGCTTACTGACGAGCCTGGCGGTGCAATCGACTAGGGCTGCCATACGGTCGTAGGCGATCCGTTTCGGTCCCACGATTCCGAGCACGCCAACGACATGATCCCCGCTCTTGTACGGCGCGGCAATCAGGCTGAGCTCGCGCATCTCTCTGACTTCACTCTCGCGACCGATGATAATCCTTAACCCCTCCTGGGTGAGGCAGTAATCAAGGATTTTCACCAGCTTTGATTTTTCTTCGAAGGCCGCGAAGATGTTCTTCATCGTTTTTACGTCGGCAAACTCCGGCTGATGAGCGATGTTGGCCGTCCCTCCAATATAGACGTGCTCTTCCTCACCTTCCAGCGTCTTGTTGCTGAGCTCCAGAGCGCGCTGCATCAGACGGTTGAACTCATCCCGCTCCTCGGCCATCCGGGCCATGATCCTCTTCCTCACCTCGTGAAGGGTAACCCCGCCCAATACACTGTTCAGGTAGTTAGAGATCCGATCCAGCTCCGGCTGCTCGATCAGCTCATCGATAGCGATCACCTTCTGCCGTACGAGCCCGGAATCAGCCATGAGGACTACCAGGATCCGCTCCCGATTGAGGTGGACAAAGTTAATGCGTCGCCAGGTGTTCTGAGCAAACTTTGGCGCAAGAACTACGGAAGCGTATCGCGATAGATCGGAGAGGATTCGGCTGACTCCCTGCACCAATTCTTCGGCCTCACCATGACTCGGACGGATCCCTTGCTCGATACGGCTTTCCTCTACCCTCGATAATTTAGGGCGCTGCATGAGGCTATCAACGTAGAAGCGATACCCGGAATCGGTTGGGATCCTACCGGCTGAAGCGTGCGGTTGAGAGAGATAACCTACATCCTCAAGGTCCGCCATAACATTGCGGATAGTAGCAGAGCTGAGGTGGCCCAGATGGCGTCTGGCGACACTTCGGGAACCTACAGGCTCCCCGGAGGTGATGTAGTCATGGATAATCACCTTCAGAATCTGACACTCCCTTGGAGTAAGTCCATGCGCCCCCATCAGCCCCCCTCTACCCCCTTTCCTTGCCCTTCTTTCAACCCGTGGCACTTCTTTAAGGAGAGTGCCACGTGTTGAAAAATACTAAAGACAAACAGCCACTAATGTCAAGCGGATTTGCCATCGGTCGTACGCTAGAGAATCAGAGTAGCTACTCAGGCAGATAGACTGTAGGCTGTTAGACTGTAGGAACGCGTACGGATGAGCCAGGCGTTTTCTGAATGCGACGCGAACATGATGGAGACCAAGATAAATCTGGGCGCCTTGATTCGGTCCATGCGCAACGACTAACAGCCTTCAGCCTTCAGCCTAAACACCTTATAGTTACGAATCAGAGGAGCTGGACAATCAGTTCATTGGCCACGAGGAGCCCTCGCTCTGTGATCTGCACCCGCCCCTCCTTCACGCGAAGAAACCCATCATCCAGGAGACGGGTAACTCGATCAGACGCAGAGAGATCTTCAATGCTAAGTACGTCCTTGAATACCTGCACGTCCAGTCCGGCCCGGAGCCGAAGCCCCAACATTAGACGCTCAGATCGCAGCATCTCAGCGGAAAGCTCTTCGTCGCCGGCTACGGCTGTCCCACGCTCGCTAATGGCGCGCACGTAGCTTGCAGGCAGTAACTCGTTATAAAACCGGCGCCCGGCAAGGAATGAGTGAGCTCCCGCCCCCATGCCGAGGTATTCCTGGTGGTGCCAGTAAACCAGATTGTGGCGACAACGGAAGCCGGGACGCGCAAAGTTTGAGATTTCGTAATGCTCAAAGCCGGCGTCAAGCAGCCGGTCCACGGCCATCCCGTACATCACTGCCTCCGCCTCTTCGTCGGGTAGCCCAATCTCCCCTTGGCGATGCTCCTGGTGCAGAGGTGTCCCCTCTTCAAGGATCAGCCCGTAGGGAGAGACATGTTCAGGACCCACGCTGATGGCCCAGTCAAGGGTCTCCGACCAGTCACCGATACTCTGACCGGGCAGGCCGAACATTAAGTCCAGGTTAATGTTGCTGAAGCCGGCCTCACGCATCAGCCAGAAAGCCCGTTTAGCCTCGCAGGCAGCATGAGCACGACCGATCCGCTGGAGGAGTCGGTCCTGAACAGCTTGAACCCCTACACTCAGACGGGTCACCCCGCCCTCCCACAGCGTACGAAGCTTCGGAAGGTCCACCGTCCCGGGGTTGGCCTCGAGGCTGACCTCTACGCCATCCTCGAAGGTGAAGGCGGCTCGACAGTGGTCGAGGATGCCGATGAGTTGCGATGCCTGCAGTATTGAGGGCGTCCCGCCGCCAAAGAAGACGGAACAGACCCGCCGGTCTCGGATCGCCATAGCGGAGGCGCGGAGCGTTATCTCTTGCGCAAGCCCATCCAGATACTGCTGTACGTGAGCGTCATCAAGACGATAGGTGTTGAAATCGCAGTAATGACAGCGTGACAGGCAATAGGGGATATGGATGTATAAACCGAAGGGTTTCGGGTTTCTGGTTTCGGGTTTCGGGTCTATGGCAGAGTTAGAACTCGAAACTCGAAACTTGAAACTCGAAACTGCCTTCATCGGACTAACATCCCGATTCGCTCCCAGCGGGGCCTGAAGCGCTCGTGATCCCACGACCAGTAGATAATAAAAGCTTTCCCCTTGATCTTCTTCATGTCAAGAAAGCCCCAGAATCTGCTATCCATGCTGTAGTCCCGGTTATCGCCCATCATGAAGAGTTGACCCGGCGCAACCACGACCGGACCGAAATTGTCCCGAGGCGAACTCGATTTCTCGATGATGTCAGGATCCAGGTGAACCGCGTACGGCTCAGCGATAGGCTTATCGTTGATGTAGACCTGTTTTCCCCGTATCTCCATCTTATCACCTGGCAGGGCGACCGCTCGCTTAATGAAGTCTCTCTCCTCATCCTGGGGATACTTGAACACGATAATGTCCCCATGCTGCGTATCGGTAAACCAATACAGGAACTTATTGACCATGATGTGATCGCCGATCTGCAGCGTCTGGAGCATCGATCCAGAGGGGATTTTGAAGGCTTGGATTATAAAACTTCTGATCACCAGCGCCAGGATAATGGCAATGATGACGGCCTCGGAATATTGCCGAATGACCGACTTCTCCGGTTTCGCGCCTGGCTGCGAAGTGGGCTCCTGATCCTTCTTTGTCGTCTCATCCATCGTCTGCCGCGTCATGGGCTTTTCACCTTCAGCGCCGCCATGAAGGCCTCCTGTGGAATCTCGACCCTGCCCACCTGCTTCATCCGGCGTTTCCCCTCCTTCTGGCGCTCAAGCAGCTTTCGCTTGCGGCTGATGTCCCCGCCATAGCATTTGGCCGTCACATTTTTACGCAGGGGACGCACGGTCTCCCGCGCGATGACCTTGCCGCCAAGCGCAGCCTGAATTACCACCTCGAAGAGCTGCCTCGGGATCAGCTCCCTCATCCGTTCCGCCAGCATCCGGCCCCTCAGGTGTGCCTGCTCCTTCGGGACGATGCAAGAAAGTGCGTCAACCGGCTCATCGTTAACCAGGATATCCAGCTTCGCCAACTGGCCCTCCCGATAATCGAGAAATTCATAGTCCAGGGAGGCGTAGCCGCGGGTGGCAGACTTCAGCCGGTCGTAGAAATCCATGACGATCTCATTGAGCGGGAGGTCGTAGGTAATGAGGATTCGACCACCTTCCATGTACTCGACGCCGCGTTGAATCCCACGCTTCTCCTGACAGAGCCCAAAGATTGGCCCAATATACTCACCAGGCGCCATGATGGAGGCCTTGATGTATGGCTCCTCAACCCGTTCGATCTGCTGCGTAAGAGGAAGGTCACTGGGGTTATCCACCTCAACAACGGTTCCGTCTCTCTTGACCACTCGGTATACTACCGTCGGAGCGGTAGTAATCAGCGTCAGGTCGAACTCGCGCTCCAGTCGCTCCTGGATGATCTCCATGTGGAGCAAGCCAAGGAAACCACACCGGAAACCAAAGCCGAGGGCGAGCGAGGTCTCCGGCTCAAAACTAAAGGAAAAATCGTTGAGGCGAAGCTTCTCCAATGCCTCCTTCATTTCCTGGTACTGTTCGCTCTCGGTCGGGTACAGACCGGCAAACACCATAGGCCGGACCTCTTTGAAGCCAGGCAGGGCCGTGGTTGTAGGTCTGTCTACGGCAGTAATGGTATCCCCTACCCTGGTGTGACGCACATCCCTGATACCGGCAATGATGTACCCTACCTCTCCGGCTGACAGGAGATCTGCCGGGCGCATCTGAGGGGTGAAGACGCCGACCTGTAACACCTCGAACGCAACACCGGTGGACATCAGGAGTATCCTCGTCCCGTGGCGCACCTGCCCATCGTACAGCCGGACATACATGACCACGCCTTGGTACGGATCGAATGAAGAGTCAAAAATCAGCGCTTTCAGAGGAGCGTCCGGGGATCCTTTGGGAGGCGGGATCCGCTTGATGACCGCTTCGATCACCTCCTCAGTGCCGATCCCCTGTTTGGCGCTGCACAGGATCGCCTCGGAGGCATCGATGGCCAGGGTCTCCTCTATCTGCATCTTTACCCGGGCAACATCGGCATTCGGCAGATCAATCTTGTTAATAACCGGGATGATGGTCAGGTCATGTTCCATGGCGAGATGGACATTGGCGAGCGTCTGCGCCTCCACCCCCTGGACGGCATCGATCACGAGCAGCGCGCCCTCACACGCGGAGAGGCTTCTCGAAACCTCGTAGCAAAAGTCCACATGGCCGGGAGTGTCGATCAGGTTCAGGATATACTCTTGCTCGCCCTGCCGCTTGTAGTGGAGGCGAACGGCCTTCGCCTTGATGGTAATACCCCGTTCCCGCTCTAGATCCATATGATCCAGGACCTGGGCCTCCATCTCACGTGGCTGCAGCGCCCCAGTGGCCTCCAGGATCCGGTCGGCCAGGGTTGACTTTCCATGATCGATGTGCGCAATGATGGAGAAGTTACGAATCTGTTGCAGGTTGGTCGCCATTGATACTAAGAACTCAGTCGCCAGCGTTCAGCAAGAACGCTGACGGCAAGCTGTAGAGCAGCTCGGAAGGAAGGCGGCGCAGCAGGAGCACCCTCATGGGAAGTAAGCCAGTGATCACCAGTCTCGATCTCCTATAAAATCGACCATCAGGACAAGCGAACGTTTGGCGTCCGAATCCGGAAAGCTACCAAGGGATGCCTTGGCTTTCTTGAGGTAGTTGCGAACGAGCTCCATCGTGGCCGCAACGGCGCCATACCGTTCCATTATCGCCTTTACCTCTGCCAGATCAGACTCTCCGATGGTCTCCTGCGCGACCAACTCTCTGATCCTGCCCTTATCGGCCTCCGAGCCTGTCCGCATCACATGGAGCACCGGAAACGTCATCTTTCCCTCTTTGAAATCGTTCCCTACCGGCTTACCCAGCCGGTACTCCTCGGCGACAAAATCCAGCGCGTCATCGACCAACTGGAACCCGATCCCCACATTCAAGCCGAACTCGGTTAACGCAGCCACATCCTCCGCTGGTCTATCGGCGATCAGGGCGCCAGTCCTGCAAGCGGCTGAGATCAGGGCAGCGGTCTTTAACGTCATGATGTTCAGATACTCGTTATAAGTGAGGTCGAGGTTTCCGGCCATCTGAACCTCGCGCACCTGACCCTCAATCATCCGAACCGTCGCGTCGGCAAAGGTCTGTAAGACAGCCAAGTCACCATCTGTCACCAGGATCTGAATCGATCTGGCATAGAGGAAATCGCCGGCCAGCACGGAGATCTGAGGACCCCAGGCATTATTCGCCGACGGGAGTCCGCGGCGCTTGTCGGCACGATCGATGATATCATCATGGATAAGCGTGGCAGCGTGCATATACTCTGCCGCCACCGCAAGCTCAATGTTACGAGAGCCGCCACAATAGCCGCAGAGCTTTGCCGAAAGCAGCAGCAGCGCAGGTCGGACCCGTTTACCGCCGCTCTTGAGCACATACCGGATAATCTCGGAGATCAACTCTACATCGCCGCCTATGTCCTGGAGCAGCCGCTCCTCGACCAGGGCGAGTTCAGAAGTAACAGGAGAGAGAATCGTCTCGGCAATCACACGCGCGCCTCCACGTCAACCAGACCAATCTCACGGACTGTAACGATTAGAGTATAGGACATACCCCCCTCGCCTGTCCAAGGGGAAAATATCCGGGACCTGTTGCAAGCGAGTCTCTGCGGCGGCCTTGGCTACGATGAAGAGCCGCCCATAAGAGACGGCAAGACCGTGAAACCCGGCTTCCTCTCCCCTCTTGATGATCGCGACTTGTCGTTTTGAGTAAAATACAAGGCTGGGTGCGTTCAGGTCATAGGCCACCAGGATGTCACCGTGGCGAAGCTCTTGCCTGGCGATAATGGCGAAATCGTGGAGAGACTTCTGAAGACTCTCCTGTATGGCCGGGGCAACCTGATGCACGGCCAGCACGATGCTCAGGATCATCGTGACCGCCGTCGCGGCCACTGCCATATCCCCCTGCCCTCTTCGCCTGGCTACTAGCGCAAGGCCAAGTCCAACCAGGAGGAGGACAGCCAGCACGTAAGGCGCCAGCCCAAAATCAAATGGGGGAATATCAGGCGCCTCGCGGAGGCGGATACGATCAGCAATTGATGGTAGGAAGAGGAGGATCACGGCAAGTGAACAGGCCATCCCACCCACGAGCCAGTCACATGCCCTCTCCCACCTCCATCCCTGCTGTCGTTCGTCGATGGCGGCCTCTCCCGCAGCCCCTGTCAGCAAGGCGAGCGCAGGGACAGCGGGGAAGATATAGGACGGGAGTTTCGTGTGGGAGAATGAGAAAAAGAGCACGACGACACCACACCAGACCCATAAAAAGAGTAACAATTCCTGTCGTCCGGTTAGTTCATCACGTAATCGACTTCGGATAGCCCAGAGATGACCAAAGGCATTGGGCAGCGTTCCGCTCCACGGAAAATAGCCGAGGGCGACCACCGGCAAGAAATACAGGGGGCCCCCGACATGGCTTGACACTACACCGAGATAGCGGTTCAGGTGGTGTTGTACAAAGAATCCTTGAACAAACGTCCATCCGTTCTCGCGCAGGACCAAGACGTACCATGGAAGGGCGATCACGGTAAACAGCGCAAGGCCGCTGAGCAGCCGAAGCCTGGAAAGAGTCGCTCGGACCTTTCTACGAATGATCAGAAACAGGCCGATAACCAGCCCAGGAAGCAAAAGGCCGATCGGGCCCTTCGTGAGAACGGCGAGCGCCACAGCCAGATATCCAACAAAGAGGAGGCTCTCGTGCGTCTTGTCTGTAGCCCGATAGACATCGAAAAAACAGAAGAGTGCCCAGGTCATGCAAAAGGCGAGCGTCATGTCGGTGACCGCCGCCCGCCCCAGAACGATGGTCCCGACGTTCGTGGCAAAGGCCAGAGCGGCAATGCATGCGCCCCGCCGGCCAAGCAGTTGCCGTCCGAATAGGTAGATCGACGCCGTGAGGCCGGCAGCAAAGGCGGCAGACCAGAAGCGGGCCGCGTACTCGCCGATCCCGAAGCTTTTGTAGGCCAGCGCGATCAGCCAGTAGAATAAGATCGGTTTATCGAAGCGAGGCTGGAAATTAAAGTGGGGTGTGATCCAGTCTCCCGAGATCAGCATCTCCCTCGCCGCCTCCGCGTAGGCCGGCTCATCTGCGTCGAACAGGTAGAGCGAATCCAGGCGATAGAAGAAGAGCAGCAGGCCGACACCAAGGAGGAGGGTCGTCACAGCGACTTCTCGAACCCATCGGCGGGAGCTAGTGACGGCTGGTGTCGCCTTCTCAGGTGTGCCCATGCACAAGGGAAAAGGCCGCAAACCGACAGACGATCCAACCTGCCAAGAGGCCGATTGCGGCCCCGGCCACAACATCAGAGGGGAAATGCTTGGCGAGATAGATCCTGGAGAGGGCGACCAGGACGGCCAGCCCGTAGAAGAGAAACGTCCACCTGGGATAGGCGCGGGAGAGCACACATGCCAGGGCAAAGGCGGTCACAGAATGGCCGGAGGGGAAGGAGATGAGGCCGGAACCTTTACCCAAGCAAGGAAAATCGACAAAAAACTGGCCCGACTTTTCAGCAAGGGGACGGGATCGGCAAAACAGGTTTTTCATGATCTGACTGGAGAGGCCACCGAGGATCACCGCAAGTAATCCGAATTTGCCCACGGTGGCCTCTCGATGCTTTCCAGCCTTCAGGCCGATGACCAAAAGGGTCACAGCCACGGCGGCAGCCACTGGGCCATACCCGAGGGCGGTGATCGCACTCGCAACCATCAGCCCCCAATCGCTCTGCACCGACAGGATGAAGGTCTTGACGGGGCCGTCTATGTACAACACAAGAAAAGGCAACACGGCGAATAACAGGGGGGTATAACTCAACACCTTGCTGTCGAATGGCCTGACGATGGACCCGGAAGGCTTCGAGCGATCGTGCAACCTTGGCATCATCCTGTCTGTCCTATCACAGTAAATCGCGCTTCTTGGTTTCGAACTCTTCCTTCCCAATCTCGCCCCTGGCATACCGCTTCTTGAGGATCTCCTGGGCTGATTCCTCCGGTGGCTGGACGGAGCGGATCCCGGAACCAGCCTGCCAGAGCCAGCGAACCGCCAGCACCAGCACCAACAGGATGAGGAGCCAGAAGGCCGTAATCATCACCATCCAGAGGATTCCCCACCCCCAGAACCAGGGGCCAGACATCGTCTCCTCCCACCGCATCATCATGTCCCCTGCTCCGCACTCTCACCATGTTGAAAACGCATCTTTTATGTTGAAGAAGTCAATTCTACTCGCCGTTCCAACCACCTCAGGCGGGCAACCTCTCCCAGGGCGACAAGGCTATCCCCGGCCTCAATCTTTTCATCTGCGGAGGGATTAAAGATCATGCCACCCAATGCCCGCTTGATCGCTACCACAATCACCCCCGGCTCCTGGCGTAGCCCGGAGTCACGCAGCGTGACCCCCTCGCAGGGAGACCCCGGTGGCACCACAATCTCCTCAAGCTGCAGTTCCAGGCTTTGATAGTGCGTGGCCAATTCAATGATGTCCACCACGGCGGGGCGGAGGGCCGCCTGAGCCATGCGGTGTCCCCCCATTGCGTAGGGCGAAATAACCTTATCGGCCCCTGCGTGGACGAGGGTCTTTTCGCTACGCTCCGTCTCGGCCCTGGCTACTACAAAGATGGAGGGGTTGAGATCCTTGGCCGTGAGGACCATAAAGACATTGTCCGCATCGACCGGCATGGTGGCGAAGAGACCTTTGGCCCTTATCACCCCGGCAACCAGGAGGACCTTCTCATCGGTGGCATCCCCCTTGAGCAACAGGTGGCCCGCCTCCTCCACCCTGCGGACCCGCTCTTCCTCCAGCTCAATGACTACAAACGGGACAGGCTTTGAAGCCAACTCGCGGCAGATCACCTCCCCGATACGACCATAGCCGCACACGAGATAGTGGTTTGTCAGGGCGTCGATTTGCTTCTCCATTCTCCTCCTCCCGAAGAACTGCTGGAACTCCCCCTCCACGATTTTTGCGGTAACAGTTCCTGCTGTATAGAGAACCACCCCCAGGCCGGCAAAGAGGAGCCCGATCGTGAAGAGCCTACCGGTCGAGCTCAAGGGTCTTACCTCTTGAAATCCCACCGTTGAGATGGTGATGATCGTCATATAGAAGGCCTCAAACCACGTATACCCCTCAAGGAAGCGATACCCTGCAATCCCTGTGATCACTACAACCGCGAGAAACAGTACAGCGATCCTTAGTTTTATCAAGGGGGCGACTCCTCTGTCACTTGGTCAGGCCTAACCGTCGAGAGTTGAGACGATTCACGGTAACTACTCAGGTAGATAGACTGTAGGCTTTTAGACTGTAGGAACGCACCATGCGAGACCATACCAAGCTCAGAGCGTTTGAACTGGCCGACGCAGTGCGCCTTGATTCGGTCCGTGCGCAATGACTAACAGCCCTCAGCCTACAGCCTAAACACCTGAGTAGTTACGATTCACGATGATATTTAAGGCTCGATCTTGGTGCCTAACACATCCAGAAACTTGCGCATCCATTCAGGATGGCCTGGCCAAGCTGCGGCTGTGACAAGGGTACCATATACACACGCATTGGAGAAGGTAGCGTTCACCTCTTCCCACTTGGCGCCGGCTCGGATCAGCTCAGGCCTCACGGCCGGATAGGAGGTGCAGCGCTTGCCCTCCACGACACCGGCCGCCGTCAAGAGTTGCTGTCCATGACAAATGGAGGCGATAGGTTTGTTCTCCTTCGCAAAGTGTCGGACGATGTCGAGCACCTGCTCGTTCAAGCGAAGGTATTCCGGCGACCGTCCTCCCGGAATCACCAGGGCGTCGTAATTCTTGGGCCTGATCTTGGCGAAGGTGGCGTTGAGGGCGAAGTTGTGACCCCGCTTCTCGCTGTACGTCTGGTCCCCCTCGAAGTCGTGGACGGCTGTCCGCACAGTGTCGCCGGCCTTCTTGCCGGGGCAGACCGTGTGAACCGTATGCCCGACCATGGTCAACATCTGAAAGGGAACCATCGCCTCGTAGTCCTCAACAAAATCCCCCACAAGCATCAGAATCTTCTTTGCCGCCATCATCTTCCTCCTTGTATACACGAGGGCATACGTCTCAGGCAGTGTGTCATTCCGGGATTGACAAGCCTGCCCCGTACTTGATACGGGGGAATCCATCCCCGCGAAAGCGCGGATCCAAGGTGTGGATTCTCATTTTCGCGGGAATACCCCATGCGCCTGCGGTGTACCCAACCCTCCCCCCTCGGAGAGCCTGCCCCGGACCCGATTCGGGGGGGAGGGGACGGGTGGGGGGGGATTTTCTAATCAATGACGTCCATTGTTGCCACGTATAACTATGTATAGCAGGCCCCGAATCCGTGTCAGGGCGAGGCTATCAAAGCGGCTCCCACTCCGCAAGCAGATTTCACCAGCGCCGCCAGGCAGGGCATACACATGCTATTACCCTGGTGAGGATGAAGATGATGGGGAGGAACTGATGGAATAAAGCGAGGAAGCCGGATGTTGCGGCTGAACGCCCGGCAAAGCCGGTCCGATTCTGCCGCGCGGGTTACCTGCGCCTGTAGACGTCGCGCAGGCGCCCGACCGTAACAACGATCACAACGAGAACATCACCCTGGATCTCGTAGACGATACGGTATGAACCTTGGCGAAGCCGATACCTCTCCTGTCCGGACAACTTCTCGCACCCTTTCCCGTGTGGATCTTCCGCTAATACCTCAAAGCATTTCAGGAGCCGGGAAACGTCCTCCTTCGGAATCCCTTGAAGATCCTTGGCGACTGATTTCTTGAAGACCAGGCTAAATCTTCCCATGAGACTTCAGGTCTCTCAAGAGATCCTCGTAGGTCATCACGAGTTCCGCCTGTCGCTCGACGAAGGCAGCCAAGTCTTCTTGATCCTCGCGGAGGGCCATGCGCACAGCATCATTGACGAGATCGGACACCGTGCGCTGGGTATGGGCAGCCTTTATGCGAAGAGCTCGATGCAGATCCGGACTGAAGTAGACAGTGGAGCGCTTGACTGGTTCACTCATGGTCATCACCTCCATGAGCAAGAATAGCATCTTAACGTCAAGACGCTATGGTGTCACTTATACACGGGTACAGGGACAGACACTCTTTCTTGAAATCCTTTCTTGGTCTTCCCCTCTGCAATACGTGTCCCACTCGTCCAGTTTCCTGCGCACCTCCCGGATGAACCCGTCTCTTCGCAGTGGCCGCTCTGTCATCGTGCGCCTTCGAATCGCTGTCGTTCCGAAAGATCGCCTGGCGATCATTCCCTCGTTGCGTCACATGATACAGGTGGCCGGATGCTGCGATTCAGATACGTGGCATGCACGATCATGACCGTAACCACCACGAATCGTCGCGATAATAGTGTCTGTCCCTATTATTTTCCTATTATTTCGATTCCCGCTGAACGGTTGAGCTCACGGGCGCGCCGCTGTTACGCGTCCCGTAGAGCGATTGGTTAAGCCTCGTTTGTAGTTTCTCGGGAACCATTCTTTCCCCGCCAACCACAAGAAATTGTCTATTTGCCTCAGAGAAAAGCTCTCCAGCTTGTAGAAGCTCTGAAAGCTTTTGATGATCTCGATAAAGTGTACGTAATTTTTGAGATCACCTTTATTGAAGCCATTGAATCTGTCCGTTGATTTATAGTGCAGCAACATCTTCTCAATGAATGAGTCAAAGATCGGATAGTTATTCGGTTTGTGATGACTGCAATACTTCGAGGCGAACGAATAGAAATTTCTTGTTTTACCTTTTATTGAAATCTTCGCAATGTCATTTACCAAGAAATAATCGTTTGCCCCGAGCTGAGCATCTATATCTTTCTTGAGGATGTGCTTGGCTACCGAATATGTGTCAAAAATATTGGTGTTGTAAAAGTCATTAAGGGTGCTGACCTTCAGTAGCACATGCTCAATTTGTTTGTTTTCGGGGCACAGGCCATGAAAGAGCAGACCCAAAGAAGCCTCTTGGAGTTTGTAATTTTCTAGCTGTTCCCACTTGTCAAGATACTCCGACACTAGGCTTGAACTTGGCGTCAATGGTTCAGGCATCTCTGGACCTCACGAGGCATAACGTTACGCATGAGGCCCGAGGTGTGGCGCGTCTGCGCGCCATACCTCGTCGCTCTCAATGCGATTGTTCGCCTTCTCGTCTTGTAAGGGATGGTACGAACTGGACCTCCACGCTGGAAATATAGGGACAGACACTATTTATTGAGATCCTTTCTTGGTCTTCTCCTCTGCAACACGCGTATTACTCGTCCCAGTTATCCTGCCCACTTCCCAGATGGCCCCATCCCCTTGCAGTGATCGCTCTGTCAGCGTGTGCCTTCGAATCGCTGTCGTTTCGAAAGACCGCCTGGTGATAATTCCCTCGTTGCGTCAAATGATGCGGGTGGCCGGGTGTAACGATCCGAGCAATCCGTGGCATGCACGATCATGACCGCGAACATCACGAATCGTCACGATAATAGTGTCTGTCCCAATACTGTTCGGCACATAATTTGCCGCTACTGAGCATGGAGTAATAAAACAGGTGTGATTTCTTCCTGACGGAATACCCCTTAAAAAAGTTTCATGAACCCCTTCATTTTTGCTGGACTCACGCGTTTTTTTATGTGATATTCCACGGCATGGAACAATCCATGACCGTAAATGTCCAGCAAATCCGACAGCTGCTTACTGCCAACCCCGACTGGCACCGCACCCGCCTCTCTTTGGAGATTTGCAGGTTGTGGAACTGGCAAAGTCCCACAGGGCAATACAAAGACATGGCCTGCCGCAGCCTCCTGCTGAAACTGGAGCGAGCTGGCTCTATTGTGTTGCCTCCCCGCCAGGGGAAACTTACTTTTACGTCCCGTCCTTCTTATCCATCTGTTCCATATCGAAAGGAAGGGATCAGCGACAGTCTCAAGGCATTGATTCCCCTTCGGATCACGGTTGTAAGCCTCAAATCGGAGGATTATGCGCTGTTCAACTGCCTCTTGTCACAATATCATTACCTGGGTTACCGTGGCGCTGTAGGGGAAAACATCAAATACCTGATTCGCGATGCTTCGCACCGCCCCCTGTCCTGTCTCCTGTTTGGCCATCCTACAGAAAGGCAATCTCACTGCCGCAACCTGCACCGATTGCCATGGCGCTCACGAGATCCGACGAGCTGCCGATCCCGCCTCTGGCGTCTTCAAGCAGAACGTCGCCGTCACCTGCAAGC